>NZ_JAKNTF010000002.1:0-20239 GCF_022440595.1 Enterocloster sp. OA13
AGGAGCGTGCGGCACCCTTGCGGAGGTAGTTACGAACAACGTGAGCAACATGAATGCCATCATGGCGAATACACCGCAAGGCCAGATTCAACAGATGGCAAATACCTGGGGGGACATCAAGGAGGACTGTGGGGGCTAGCTCTATCCGGCTATGATGCAGTTTTTTGCCACTGTAAATGCCAATAGCAGCTGCGGAAACAGCAGTGATGGGTTTTGCAGGAGTCCTTAAGTGATATCATACCCATCGTTGGACAAGTGATTGAATCGATGGTGGGCGCAGCTGGATTCATACGTGATAACTGGTCATGGCTTGGACCTGTTATAGGAGGTGTTGCAGCCGCTTTGATTGCTTATAAGGGGTTGTAATTGCTTATAATACTGTACAGGCAGTTAGTAACGGATTAAAAGCTATTGCGGCGGCAAGGGCAGCTTTAAAAACAAGTGCAGATTTAGCGGAGGCAGCCGCTACAGCGACAGCCGCAGGAGCACAAAATGGATTGAATATGGCTTTATTAGCCTGTCCATTAACATGGATAGTAATCGCTATCATGGCAGTCATAGCGGCTATCTTGGTATGGATTCATCACGTAGGCGGGATTAAGGTGGCCTGGCTGACGGTAGTAAACTCTGTCCTTACCTGGGCTGATAAGCTACGAATCGGATTCGTGACCACGTGGAACGGCATCCAAAACGGCATAGACAACATGCAGTATGGCTTTGTCGCATTCAGAACAGGCGTACTAAACACCCTTGGAAACCTAAAGGTGGCTGGTCTGACAATCCTACAGGATTTTATTAATGGTGCGATTGACCGAATCAATAAGCTGATTCAGCTGACCAATAGTATCGCGGGAACTTCCATTGAGGTGATTTCACATGTTGAATTTGCAACCGGTGCGGCGTTGGAAGAGGAAGCAAAGCAAAAACAGAGAGCCGCAGACCTTGCAACATTGCAGAACCAGAATCTGGCTGACAAGAAGGCCAGAGCACAGAATTTGTATTGGATGCAGTACGAGGCCAACCAAAGCCAGAAGGAGCGGGAACGTAGGATTGCTGCAGCGAAGGCGGAGGCAGAAGAAAAGAAGAACGCTAAGAATACAGCCGAGGAAAATTATTATTCCGGTGGTGTAGGCCCGGAAATAGCTGGTAACACTGGAAGCACTGCCGCCAATACTGCAGCCATAAAGGATTCAATGGACATAATGGACGAGGACTTAAAATACATGCGTGATGCTGCGGAGCAGGAAATCATCAACCGGTTCACCCTGGCTGAGTTAAAGGTGGATGTCAAGAACAACAACACCCTGACCAAGAAGACCGACTTCGATGACATGGGCAGGGCGCTGTCCATGTTTACCAGTGAGTTCCTGGCGGCTGCCGCGGAAGGAGGGCATATCTGATGGCATATGAGGTATACATAGACGACATGCTCCTCCCAGTCCCACCCCAAAAGATACCCATCAAGTATCCCGGCCAGAACAAGACGGTCATGCTGATAAACGGGGATGAAATCAACCTCCTACGGCCTCCGGGCCTTGCGGAAATCAGCCTGGACATAATCCTGCCCCAGATGGACTATCCAAGTGCTGTCTGGGATGGGAGCGTGGACGATGCGGAGGACTTCATAAGCCATCTGCAGGACCTGAAGGACAGCAGAGGCTCCTTTGAGTTCATCGTCATCCGTGATTCCTTCGATACCAACATGGACGTGACCCTGGAAGATTACAAGGTATCGGATGACGTGAAGGAAGGCCTGGACCTGGTGGTCTCCATCACCATGAAGGAGGCCAGGCATTACGGGACCAAGGTCATGAACTTCACCATCGTTGAGGACCAGCCCACCCCAACCGCTGAAACGCCACAGGATGACCGGCCGGCGGAGCAGCCACAGGCCAGGACCTACACCGTGCAGGGCGGTGACTGCCTCTGGAACATAGCAAAGAAACAGCTTGGGGACGGGGGCAGGTGGAAGGAAATCCATAACCTCAACCTGGATAAGATAAGCAACCCAAATAAAATTAATACCGGCCAGGTATTGACAATGCCATAAGGAGGTGGGTCCATGAATGTACATGTCTATATACAGAATGGCCAGGCGGTCTATGAGCCGGTGGTGGAGGGGAGTGTCACCTGGGATACCGCACGTAAGGGGCAGCCGGGGAAATGTTCCTTCACTGTCATCCCGGACGGGAAGCTGGAGATTGAGGAAGGAAATGCCGTCCGGCTGGATGTGAACGGGAAACCGGTATTTTTCGGATTCATCTTTGAACGGAACTGGAACGGTGATGGGGAAGTCAAGGTCACGGCCTATGACCAGCTCCGGTACCTTAAGAACAAGGACAGCTACAGCTATGAGGATAGGACGGCAGGAGAGGTAATCCAGATGATAGCCGGGGATTTCAACCTACGGACGGGCGTGCTTGACGATACGGGGTATAAGATACCATACCGGAATGAGCCGGACACCACCCTATTTGACATCATCCTGAATGCCCTGGACCTGACCATGATGGCCACAGGTAAAATGTATGTCCTTTATGACGATGTCGGTAAGCTGGCACTGAGGAATGTAGAGGACATGAAACTGGACATCATGATAGATGACGGCACGGCCCAGGATTATGACTTCACAATCAGCATTGATAAGGATACCTATAACCAGATCAAGCTTTACCGCGACAATGATGATACCAAGAAACGGGATGTCTTCATGACCAGGCACACGGAGAACATCAATAAATGGGGTGTGCTGCAGATGAGCGAGTCACTGGATAAGGGGGTGGACGGGCAGAAAATAGCGGAGACGTACCTGGGGCTGTATAACCGTCCCACCAGGAGCCTGTCCGTCAAGGGGGCATTTGGGGACATCAAGGTACGTGCAGGATGCCTCATCCCCGTGTTCCTGGACGTGAAGGACATGCAGCTGAAGAACTATCTCCTGGTGGAGTCCGTCACGCATAAGATTGATGGAGGAATACATACAATGGACCTGGCATTGAGAGGAGCTGGTATCAATGGATAATGTGTGGATTGAGAATATGCGGCAGATTTCCATGCAGGCCGTGGAGGCTGGAAGGCCGTGTGACGTGATGCAGGGGACCGTTGTATCCGCAATACCCCTGGCGGTACAGATTGACCAGAAGACCACGGTCACTGGAAACCAGCTTCTGGTGCCGCAATATCTGACGGACCATGCGCAGCAGATGTCCATCCCCGGTGTGGGTATTGTTTCCGCTGCCATTAAGAATGCCTTGAAGGCGGGCGATACGGTAATCCTGGTGCAGAAGCGTGGTGCCCAACAGTATCTTGTGGTGGACCGGTATTAATAAGGAGGTGTTTAAGATGCTGCCGAAGACGGGAGACATCCTGGAGTCTGATTTTGAGGTACGGGAGATTCCATCAAAGGCATTCCGGATGAATGACGACACATTGTCCGGTTATGTGGATGGAAGGGATGCGGTGCAGCAGGCCGTACACTGCATCCTCAACACGGAGAGGTATGATTGGCTTATATACGACTGGAATTATGGTGTGGAACTGAGGGGACTGTTCGGGAAACCCATGGGTCTGGTCAAATCAAAAATAAAGAAGCGTATAAAGGAGGCATTGATGCAGGATGACCGGATACAGGGGGTTGATGCGTTTTCCTTTGAGGGGGCCGGCCGGAAACTTTCCGTGACGTTTACGGTCCATACCCGGTACGGGGATATTGGTGCAACCAAGGAGGTGGATGTGTGATGTATGAAGATACTACATATGAGGTCATCCTTGACAGGATGCTCCGGAGGGCAAAGAATCATAGCCCAGGGATGGATACAAGGCAGAGTTCCCCCATATATACGGCCCTTGCACCTACTGCGGTTGAACTGCAGAATGCATACATAGGGCTTGACTGGACCCTTGACCAGGTGTTCGCCGGCACAGCAACCCGTGAGTACCTGATCAGACGTTGCGCGGAATGGGATATGACCCCACATCCGGCAACCAAGGCTGTCCTGAAAGGTGAATTTAACATTGATATCGAGATAGGTTCCCGGTTCTCCCTGGGGACCTTAAATTATGTCGCCATAGACCGTATGGAGGAAGGTATTTACCGTATGGAATGCGAGACGGCAGGCTCTGCCGGGAGCCGGGAACTGGGAACCTTGGTCCCCATTGATTACATCCAGGGACTCACGAGGGCGGAACTGACAGGAATCATCGTGGACGGGAGCGATGAGGAACCCACGGAGGCCCTGCTGGAGCGGTACCTGACAAAGGTACAGAAACCATCCACCAGCGGCAACCGGTATGATTATTACAACTGGGCCATGGAGTGTGAGGGCGTAGGGGCCGCCAAGGTCTTCCCGCTGTCCAGTGGACCGGGGACGGTCAAGGTCATCATAGCGGATGCCAACATGTCCGCCGCCGGTACCGGCCTTCTGGAGATGGTGCGGGAGCATATCGAGGAGCTGCGCCCCATCGGAGCAGATGTCACGGTGGCATCTGTGGTGGAGAAGGCTGTCAATGTGTCGGCTGGAATCAAGCTGCAGGCAGGCATGAACCTGGGGGGCGTCCAGAATGCATTCCAGGCGGTGTTGACAGACTACCTGCATAATGAGGCCCTGGACCTGTCCTATGTAAGCCTGGCCAGGGTAGGGAACCTGCTGCTGGGGACTGAGGGCGTGGAGGATTATTCGGGGCTGCTGCTTAACGGCGTATCCGGCAACGTGGCCCTGATGGAGGATGAGATTGCGGTGACCGGTACGGTCACACTGGAGGTGGGCTGATGCAGGTGAACATTTTTTACGATAAGCTGAATAAGGTTGATGGGAACATCTATGTCGTGGAGGAGGAAATCCATCTTACCAATGGCGTGTATGAGGCGGAGCTGCAGCATGACAACATCAACGAGGCTACCTTCGCTGTGTTCACCGGCCCGAAGCTGACAGGGGAGCGTCTGGAAACATATACCCTGTCAACGCCCAGCCTGGCGCCCTGGAAACGGATAGTCCGGGTGTATGCGGATGCGCCGGTGGTCTACATCAGCTATGAGACTGACGGGGATACCGTTGAGGGGGATGACATCAACCGGGTGCAGGAATCCATCGTTGCAACACAGGAGGCGCTGAACGCGGAGGAAACCAGGGCCCTGGGGGCAGAGAAGAAATTAACAGATGACCTGCAGGCAGAAACCAACCGCGCCACGCAGGAGGAGGACCGTCTGGATGGCCGGGTTGATACGGAGGTCAGACGGGCGGAAGAAGCGGAACAGGGGCTGAAGGTTGACCTGACGGCCGAGGTGACGCGGGCAAAGGCGGCGGAGAAAGTAAATAGCGATGCAGTCACAGCGGAGAAATCCAGGGCCACGGCTGCAGAGGATGCCATACGGGCTACCATCAATACCAATAAGCCCAGTTGGGATGATAAATACACCCGTAACGAGGTGGACAATAAGTTCTCCGCCCTGGAGACAGCCATCGACTGGAAAGAGGCGGTTGATACTTATGCAGACCTTGCAGCAACGTATCCCCGCCCCGATGACGGATGGACGGTAAATGTCAAGGACACGGATTACACATACCGCTGGAGTGGCACTGCCTGGATTGCCATATCTGCCAACGCAATCCCCAAGGCGACCCAGAGCGTGGATGGGCTGCTCAGCAAGGAGGATAAGACCCATTATGATGACGCATACAATAAGCGTCATTCCCATAGCAACAAATCCACCCTGGATAAGCTGACGGAAACCCTGCTGGCCAATTGGTCGGACGCCTATACCCACATCAGTAATAAAAGCAATCCCCATGGGGTGACAAAGTCACAGGTGGGGCTGGGGAGCGTGCCCAATGTGGCGACCAATGACCAGGTACCGACCTTTACGCAGGCAACCACACTGGCTAATCTTACCAGCGGAGAAAAGCTGGCTGTGATGCTGGGGAAGATTGCAAAGGCAATCGCGGATTTTATCACCCATAAAGCCGATACGGTCCAGCATATCACGGCAACGGAACGGGCGAACTGGAACGATGCCGATACCAAGAAGCATGCCCACAGCAATAAGGGCGTGATTGACAAGCTGACCCAGGCCATGCTGGATAAGCTGGCGGGGATTGCATCAGGGGCTGAGGTCAACGTACAGCCAGACTGGGATGTGACGGATACCGGCTCCGATGCCTATATCAGGAACAAACCGTCCTCCATGCCCGCATCGGATGTCCCAGCCTGGGCAAAGGCATCTGCAAAGCCTGCATATGCCTGGACAGAGATAGGCAGTAAGCCATCAACCTTCCCGCCATCCTCCCATAGCCATACCAAGAGCCAGATTACGGACATGCCCACGAAGCTGTCACAGTTCACGAACGATTCCGGCTATCTGACTGCTGCGGATGTGGACACCAGCCAGGACCACACACATGCGAATAAGACGGTACTGGACAAAATCACCCAGGCCATGTTAGATAAGCTGGCAGGGATTGCGGAGGGGGCCAATAAGTATGTGCACCCCACCACGGCAGGGAATAAGCACGTCCCCTCCGGCGGGTCCAGCGGGCAGATACTACGATGGAGTGCTGATGGGACTGCGGCGTGGGGGGCAGATAACAATACCACATATGCCGTATTCAAGGCAGCCACCTCAAGCGCCGCCGGCGGGACGGGTCTGGTCCCGGCCCCGGCTGCAGGGGCGCAGACAAAATATTTAAGGGCGGATGGGACCTGGCAGACACCGCCTGATACGAAATATAGCCATCCAAGCAGTGGGGTGACAGCCGGAACCTACCGGAGTGTCACGGTCAATACGCAGGGCCATGTGACGGCCGGCACGAACCCGACCACCCTATCCGGGTACGGCATTACGGATGCGGCTGCCAAGAACCATAACCATGACGGCACCTATCTTAAAAAGGGGTCCGTCACCTGGAATGACCTGAAGGGGGTGTAAGGCATGTATGGGAAGACATTATATGGCCGTAGCCAGTACGCCCAGGAAGGTTCAAGCAGCATTGTCCCGGAGGAGTATTTTGTGGACCTGGCGCGGTATGCGCCGCCATTCCTGGCAGAAATCCGGGAGATGGAGGAGATATACCGGACACAGGGGTATGAGGTAGGGCAGCTGCAGCACAACCTGGAGGACCTGATTGACCAATGCTATATCGTGACAGCCACCTGGGGGCTTTCCAGATGGGAGCAGATGCTGGGTGTGGCCACGAACATGTCCCTGACCTATGAGCAGCGCCGGGAAATACTCATGGCGAAGCTCCGGGGCCAGGGGACCACAACCCGGAAGATGATAGAGGATACGGCCGCGGCCTTTTCGGGCGGGGAGGTAAAGGTGATTGAGGATAACCCCAATCACTTTTTTATTATCCAGTTTATCGGCATCAAAGGGATCCCCCGGAACATGCAGGCATTTGTCTCCATGTTGGAGGACATAAAGCCAGCGCATCTGGCCTACCGGTTTGAGTACCGATATACCACATGGAACGAACTGAAACCATATACATGGAACCGTCTTGGGGACATGACCTGGGATGACGTAAGGACATTAAAGGAGGCATAGGATATGCAGTTAACACCTAATTATAATCTAAAAAAGCCGGAAGGTACGGACCCGGTTGATATACAGGATTTCAATGACAACGCAGATGTGGTAGACGCAGCGCTGAAAAAGAAGGCAGAATCCTCCGGTGGGGATATATCTGAGATGACGGTAAAGACGCTGGATAACATAACCACAGATTTCCCGGTCCCAGTGGCCGGTGAGAAGCCGAAGACATGCCTGGGGAAGGTCAAGAAATTTTTTGAGGACACTAAGAACTGGATGACGGGTGTCTGCCTGATTGGCAGCATAGTCAACAACTGTGTGACGGATAATGCCAAACTGCCCCTTTCGGCGGCACAGGGTAAGGCTTTGATGGACCTTTATACTGTGCTCAATACCAATTTGAAAGAATACTATTCGCTAAAAGATGCAGTTACGATACCTAAGGGGGCTAACCTAAATAATTATACAGAATTTGGTAATTTTGTATGTTTTAGTGCCGAAACAGCAGCCACATTGATTAATTGTCCTGCCTCTAATGGTGGTTTTGTACTGCACGTAGAACGATCTACCGGTGCCACTAATGGAAACTTTTTTAAACAGAAAATCATTTATAATACAAAGAGCTGCACGGAATTTTGGAGAACAAACGTAGGAGAAGCTGGTTGGGGGCCTTGGGTATTCCCGCTTACAAATGCGGATATCCAATCTGGCTCCGTTTCAATAACACCGACAGGAATAAATAAACCCACCTATAAGCAGATAACCTTCCCCATACCATATAGCGCTATGCCAGTTATTGTTGTGAGCCCAATAACATCTGGTCCCAATGTAGTTTCGGCATCTGTTTTGGATGCTACATCTACAGGGTGCAAAATATATCTAACAAGGTCAGATCCCATCCAGGCTACATCAGTGATGTGGATAGCTGTAAGAAAATGATTATTATACATAATACTCTGCGATATTTATGCCAACCCCAGATGCGATTGTTGTTTGTGGCGTAAGTACAATATTTCCATCTGTAGTAATACGCAGATAGGCAACTGTATTTATTCCGTTGATACCACAATGTATATTGTGATACCATTCCACGCGGGATTTGACCTCAGTATTAGTAGCAATAGTATATGCTGTACCCGCTGACAGGGCTTTATTTACATATCCCCCGATTTTTATTGCTTTAATAGTATCACTGCCAAACGTAAATAAAACTATTGTAAGGCCGTAAGAATTAGTGATTTTTTTTGCTTCATAATCCGCTTTTTTTAAGAGTTCACCCCAATTACTCCAGATTCCGTTATCTTTGGACCGCAAAAATATCCGATTAGTCCCAGATACGATATATAATATTGTCCCATAATCGACAGATGACATGTTGATGTATGCTGTGCCACTTTTACCATTGGTCAGTCCTGCCTCATACGGTGTATTAAGCGTGTTTTCATTGCATTGTACAATCCGTCTACCAGATGGCCCAATATTAGCAGTTGCAAGCAAATCAACCACTGCATTTCTAACATCTAAATTGGTATTGCGCACAGTAAAGAAAATTGCCCAAATCAAGCCCCCTGGCTTATGATTAAGGTACCACAAAATCATAAGGAAAGGGGCTATTTAGGATGGATGAAGTAAGATTAAAGGATGAACTGATGGCCAGGCTGTCCAACGAGTTGGAACGGCCTGCGCTACAGGTGATTGATGGGGCACTGTCAGCGGTGCTCCGGAACTACGAGGTGGCCAAAAGGGAGACTGGGGTGAGCACCAATGTAATCAGCTTCCCGGAATTGGATATATTCATCGGAAAAATGCGGTTTGAGAATTACTCGGCCAGTACAGTCAATCAATATCAGAGGTTTTTGACAGATCTACTGGTGTATGTGGGAAAGCCGGTGCAGGAGATTACGGGGGAGGATGTGGTGGAATGCCTGAACTACTATGAACAAGTACGTCAGATTAGTGCCAGTACAAAGGACCATAAGCGGCGCATAGCCAGTTCCTTCTTTGCTTTCCTGCATGACCGGGGATATATCAGACGTAATCCTATGGCAACTGTGGACCCTATTAAGTATGTGGCAGAGATAAGGGAGGCACTGAGTCCGAGGGAAATGGAGAAGATGCGGATTGCCTGCGGCACAAATATCCGTGATAATGCAGTGCTGGAGCTATTCCTGGCCACTGGATGCCGGGTATCCGAGGTGGTCAACATGAACTTGGCTAATATGGACCTACAGGCAGGATATGTGAAGGTAATCGGAAAAGGCCAGAAAGAACGGATAGTATTCTTTTCAGAGAGGGCGTTAGAGTACCTTGAGACATATCTGGGTGACCGGCGCAGCGGTCCAGTCATACTTTCCAGCCGGGCGCCGCATCAAGGCCTAAAGAAGAATGCCCTGGAGAACATAATACGTAGGATTGCAAAACGGGCAGGGCTGGGAAAACGGGTATTTCCTCATCTGCTACGGCATACGTTTGCAACACGCGCCCTGAATAAAGGGATGCCGCTGCCGACACTGTGTGACATAATGGGACATGCCAGTGTTGAGACAACGCGTATCTATGCCAAAAACGGCGCCGGAAAGATGAAATATGAGTACGATATGTATGCTGCCGGATAAGGATTAAAACAACATAGATTTTTTGAAGCCTGCCAAATGGGAGGCTTAGTTGTCGTGTATCCGATGAGAATGTTGAGCACAGTTACAATTGCGCGGAATTGTTATGCAGAATATATTTTACGGCTTCAGGGCGTTATACCAATTTAGGAAAAAGAATAGCTCGAGGAAATCCTTTTACCGGATTAGATACCCTGTATGATAATGGACAAAAAACGCGTCTATATCTATCCAATAAGGGTGTTGCATCTCTCTACACTTCATCCATAGACAATGACTCGAATTGGATAAAAAAGGGGGATGTTGTTACAAGCGCGGATTCCTTAAAAATTGATGATTACCTTACCCTTAATAGCGGATATAGCCTATCTGGGGACAATGGCATGATAAAATTTGGGAATGTGATTATGCTTGTGTTAACTATTAAGAAAAATAACGGCGTATATCCTGACTCTAATAATAGCCCCGTAGCTAAATTAAAAAAACATCTTCCAATGTTTCAAGTGAACACGGCGTGTGTTCTAGGCACATCTGAGTGGAACTATAATACTACAGATTATTTGTATATTGCAATTAATGGAGACATTAGGGTTTGTACATCTGCTACATCCGGAAACAGCAATTTCGCCAGAGCAACTGTCTGTTACATAACCAAATAGTCATTTTTAGTATTATCTCATAATGGCAATCCACGCAACGGATGCGGCTTGGGCTGCATCTGACCGTGATATATATATCCTGCAACCTGTAGAGGTGATATTTGCAACGGATGCGGATATCATATTTGGACTCGATGTCATCGGGGTGACAGTAACTGATGGGACAGCTGCGAAAGCCATAGGAAATGTTATCGTTTTATACGCCGATTGGTTTACGGCAGTAGGTGTAATAGACACAGTCCCTCCCTGGGAATCACGATTTGAGCGTAGCCTAAACCAATCCCCCCAAGTACCATTAGCTTTTGCTCGTAAGAACAACGTATCCGCGGCACCAGCTGCAATGTATAGGATAGTACCATAATTTGCTGATGACATACTGATTATGGCAGTCCCGGATTGTAATGTGGTTAAACCGGCTTTATATGGCGTGTTTTGTGTGTTATCACCGCAATTGACAATCCGTTTTCCAATAGGGCCAGCATCAGCTTCTGCAATCAAATCAGCAACCACAGTACGGTTATCCAAATTGGTATTGAACACACTACGGAAAATGCATAAAACTGAGTTTTGCCTGAATATTTATACTGATGGGCGCAATACCAATTTGGCGAATACAGCTCTGGTAGCCAATACAGCTAATACTAAAATAGAATTAAATGGACCAATAAAAGTAATTGCCTATGGAAGCGACAGAAACAAATGGGCGTTCCAGCAGCAGTTTTCTGATGGTGTCATACTGTCTTTAGGTATCAGCGAGACCGAAATTTTCTATGACTATTATGACGGAAAGAGTTGGACTCGTAAATGGACAAGATGATTACTTTCGATATCCAATTATATTCCAGGTCAGTCCGGCATTTCGGTTAAAATACGTTACTCCAGATGCTGTAATATTGGCCTGAACCATGTAGGACGGTGTAAGGGTCTTACCATTGTTTGATACAGTCCAAGCTCCACAGCATAAGACCATCGCATCACCGGATACGCTTACTGTTCCTGCACGAATTATGGGCTGAGCGCCATAGATAGGACTGCTGGAAAATCCAAAGTTGGAGTTCTCAAATTGTAACATCTTATAGTTATATACGCTGTCTGACAATGCGATGACGCCGGATGCATTCTGGCAGAGATTGATTACTTCGGTGAAGCACATAGTCAAATTGGTATAACACACAGCAAAAACGAAAATTCAGGCCCTCCAAGGGCCTTTTATAATACATAAAAATGCAGAAAGAAGGTAAAAACATGGAAAAAATCAGAATAGGAAAGGATGAGCCGCTGTATGAGATTAAGGGTATCCGCCCCATGTCTCCCAATGTCATGCAGATTGTGTTTGCCGGCCCCGTGCCCATCTCCTGGGGAGACATCGCCATCTACACCGAGGATGGCACGGAGGCAGCAACCCTGACCGGGTATGACACGGTATATCGGGACGATGGCCAGACCGTGTACCTGTCCAATGATGGCAGCGTGTATCAGGCGCCTGAGACGCCGGATGGACCAGGGGAGCCTCCGGAGCCTTATGTCCCGACACTGGAGGAGCTGCAGGCAGGCAAGCGCCGGGAGGTGGCAGCGGAGTGTGAGCGGCTTATCTATGCCGGTATCAACGTGGCGTTGGCTGATGGCAGCGTGGAGCATTATGCGCTGACCATCGAGGACCAGCTTAACCTGTTCGGCAAGCTGAGCCAGATAACTGCCGGGGCAACTCAGCTGGAGTACCATGCCGATGGGCAGCCCTGCAGGTATTACAGCGAGGCAGACATGCAGGCCATCATCCAGGCGGCCATGTGGCATGTGTCCTACCACACCACTTACTGTAATGCACTTAATATGTGGATTGCTGGCTGCCAGACCACGGATGAGGTAACCGAGATATTCTACGGCGCCGATGTGCCGGAACAGTATCAGTCCGATGTACTGCAGGCGTATCTGGTGGAGATTGCCGCTATGGCAGGAGGTGGAACGGATGCCACACCGGAAGGTTGACAAGTACGTAGCCCTGTTGGCTACCGGAGGGCTGTTGTACATAATCCTGGAGATGGCCTGGCGTGGCAGGAGCCATTGGACGATGTTCTTTCTGGGCGGCATCTGTTTCATCAATCTGGGCCTGATTAATGAGGTATTACCCTGGGACATGCCCCTGTGGCAGCAGATACTATCCGGCGCCTGCATCGTGACGGCGCTGGAGTTCCTGACCGGGTGCATCGTCAATCTGTGGCTGGGTTGGGGCGTATGGGACTACAGCGGCCTGCCGGGCAACGTCCTGGGGCAGATATGCCCACAGTACTGCCTGCTCTGGCTGCCGGTGTCATTGGCCGGGATAGTGCTGGATGACTGGCTGCGGTATCGGTGGTGGGGCGAGGAGCGGCCGCGTTATAACGTAGGCATTACACGGCGCAGGCCTAATGGATAAACCTAAGAAAGGATATGATAATCATGGATATAAGTGTCAGTATCGCAGCGCTTGTTGGTGCCATGTGCATACCATCAGCAATCACGGGGTTCTGTTTCTGGCTAATACAACGGGAAATCAATAAACGCGATGAAAAAGACAAAACAGAGCGTGAGGCAAGGCAGCAGCTTCTTGATGAGCGCGAAGCCACGCGCGAGAAGAATGAACTATACATTATTAAAAGTGTAAGCGCTTCAATTGCTTTAGGGGAAGCAACGGCTCGTGCTGTCCAGCGGATTCCTGACGCACACTGCAACGGAGATATGCATGCTGCACTGGAGTATGCACAGACAATCAAGCATGAGCAAAAGGATTTCCTTCATGAGCAGGCACTTAAGAATTTGTATTAATAAAACTTAGCATAGAACAAGTAGAAAGAGAGGAATGGATTATGGATTTATCGTTTTTGAGTAACTACACGGTGGCAGTCATTGTAGGAATCTGCCTGGTGACCGGATACATAACCAAGAAGTGGGTGAAGGACCTGGATAACAAGTACATCCCCACCCTGGTGGCCCTACTGGGAGCGGCGCTTAACATTTGGATTATGGGCGGTGTAAGTCCGGATATCATTCTGGCCGGGGCCTTTAGCGGTCTTGCAAGTACAGGCCTGCACCAGGCATTTAAACAGATGATAGAGGGTCAGCAGTAATATAATGCTCGTAACTATTAATCAACCAAGAAAGCGAGGTACACAATGAATTATCCATTACCGAATGAACCATGGAAACCTGTTAACATTGCAGAGATTCCTGACCTGGAGGCAAAGATTGCGGCTGCCAAGGGAACGCCTGAATACGACACCCTTAAATCCCAGTATGATGGCCCGGACCACGGGATTGACTATCACGATGATACCGGGAAGTTTGTGATTGCATCCGGTTGGCATGTGGATGCATCCGGGAATATTGTCCGGGATTAGTTGCGATATCGCAACGATGTAGGCAGGCCTGGGGATATCCCTGGGCCTTATTTTGATTGGAGGAAAGATATGACAGCATTATTAAGTAGACAGGCCGTAATCGATAAATATGCAGAGATTATAGGCCGCAACATATATAGTCAGTCCCTGAGGGACTACTGCTACGTACGGTATAAGGATGGCAACTATTACAGTGACTGCAGCAGTTCCATCTGCCGGACTTATGAGGCGGTAGGACTGGAGTTCGGAAATCTTAACACCGCAGGCATCTACCAGTCCAAAAAGCTGACCACGGTGGATGCGGACATAGCCCAGGGCATCCCGGATACGTCCAGGCTCCGGCCGGGGGACATGCTGCTGTTTGCAGGTACGGACGCCAGCCGTCCCCTGCGGATAGGCCATGTGGAGATGTACTGTGGCAACGGCATCATCTGTGGCCACGGCAGCGGCAGGCCATCCTATAAAGACCTGGTGGCCTACTGTAAGAGCCGGTATAACTCCTGGGCGTCCGGAGGATGGCGTAAGGGGCTGGTGTGTGTGCGCAGATACATACAGGATGATGTGACCTCGGAGCCGGAGCAGCCGAAGAAGTCCGGTTGGGAGCAGGGCGCGGACGGTGCCTGGAGCTTTTACCTGGGAAATACCGGTGAGCCGGTCCGCAACTCCTGGTACCTTGATACGGATGGCAAGTGGTACTGGTTTGACGGCACCGGCCACATGGTCACCGATACCTGGTATCAGTACAAAGGTGACTGGTACTACCTGGGCGCGGATGGGGCTATGGTTCAGGGACTGCAGGCCGGTGGAGGCAACTACTATTACCTGATGCCGGATGGTAAGATGGCCACGGAGCCTGTGACACTAACACCGGATAAGGATGGGGCGTTGCGCTGGCCAGGACTAGGAGAGTAATAAAAAGCGGCGGGGATTATCGGTCCTCGCCGTAATGTTACCTTTTCTTCTTGGGATACGGATCCTTAACATCTGTCCGTCCTATCAGATAATCAACACTGGTGTCATATAAATCAGCAAGCGCAGATAGAATCTGGAACGGTATCATCCGTTGGTCATTCTCATACCTGGAATAGGTCCGTTGGTTTATATGCAGGTAATCCGCAACATATTGCTGTGTCAAATCCTTGTCATCCCGTAAATCCCGTAGTCGTTCCAATCTCATAATCATCCTCCAATACAGAGCATTATAATTTAGTCTGTATTGGCCTATTGAAATTTACTCCAATTTGGCCTAAAATATGTAGCGAGGGGGGATTGTGAGATGGATATAAGAAAAGACGGTAACTACCATAATTTACCATGCTCCATTTGCGCTGGACAGGCGTACAATGTCCTTATAAAGGAGGGACACGGTATGGAAAGGAAACAGGAAGACAAGCCGCCAGAAGAACCACCAGAAGAACTGCTGAAGGAGTTTGAGTGGGCCAAAGACCACATCCCGGATGATGAGGTGCCGCAACCGGCGCCAGATGAGTTTGAGAAGGTGTGGAAACGGATTCAGGATGGACATGGAAAGTAAGGAAAAGGCGGGAACCGGATTGACCGGACCCGCCAATTTCATACTATTTCATACCTATATATGCCGCCCTATTAGACACAGTAAAGTCACAAATGCACTGAAAAACCTTGTAAAACCGTACTTTTTAGGCCATAAATATTAACGACACTTTAATGGCAGAGGGAAACCCGGCAGGCTAAGTAAGGCGCCTGCAGGGTTGGACTTGGCACTGGTTCCTATTCCTTGGTATCTTTGGGCGGACAGCACAGGGCCTGGTGGGCGGCAATGGTAGCTAATGTGTCGCCCAGCTGCATGAAGATGGAACTGATCAGTGCGATTTCCTCAGGGCTTTTGCCCTCGGCAATGCAGCATGCCAAAGTCGATACGGAAAGAGCAAGTTCACAGGATTGCATGATATTCACCTCACATAATGGTATGCGGGGGAAAGGGGATGTAGAATACATACCGGTTTTTCACCGGATGGAATTGGCTGTCATTCCCTCTTTATTAAATGGATCTATCAGTTCTGCTGCAAGAACCGTATTCTGAATATACGGATTACTGGCCGGGACCAGGAGATGGAGGCTTTCAGGTTTCATATAGGGTTATAACATAATTTAGTAGATGAAACGATTTAACATGGGTGATAAAAGTTTTATCAAATTTTCCGTGTGCTGCTGCGCACAATCAGCTTTAAATCAAAGTGTGATATGACAGGTTCCGCATCCTCGTGTTCCGCTGCATGAATCAGGATCCTGGCCGCTTCTTTCCCCATGTCAAAGATAGGCTGATGTACGGTGGTCAGTGGGACACTGAGTATGCCTGATACAAAATGGTCATCGTAACCTACCACAGAGACGTCATCCGGGACAGAAAGGTTATATTTGGCCAGCCCGTTATACACACCGCAGGCCATCAGGTCATTAAATGCAAATACAGCGGTAAATTCTTTATCACTTAGGTAATCAATCCCATCCAGCCCGGACTCGTAGGTGTAATTCCCCACATACACCATATCATCGTCCCATTCCATTCCATAATCATCAAAGGCCTTTTTGCAGCCTTTCAGTCGGCTGTCAGAACCTTCCAGGTAGCTGGGGCCTGTGAGGAAAGCTATTTTTCTGTGTCCCAGCGACAGAAGGTGCCGGGTAGCCATATATCCTCCCTTTACATGGTCGGAAATCACAGCGTTGACAGGCGGACGATAGGATGTCAGGTCCATCTGGACAACCGGGATATTCAAGGAAAGAATCAGTTCAACGTGGTCTGAATTGGATACAGGCGGATTGGGCGGGGTTGACACTACGGAGATACCGTCAATACACTTTGTGCGTAATGTCTCGATATACTGCCTTTCCCGCTCATAGTTAAAGTTGGTGGAACACAGGATCATGCTCCATCCGCATTCCTGGCAGGTATCCTCAAGGCCCTTTGCATAAGTGGCATAGTAGTCATTGCGGATATCCGGCACAATAAGTCCGATTGTATAGCTGCGGTTGGTTTTCAGGCTGACGGCAGCTGAATTTGGCCGATAGCCCATCTCACGGGCAATGGTCAGGATGCGCTCCTTTGTCTGGGGGGCGATTCTGGAAGGCCGGTTGTTCAATACCAGGGATATGGTTGCGGGAGAAAGGCCGGCCGCCTGTGCGATATCTTTTATGGTGACTTTCATTATATTGATTCCTCCTAGATAAAACTTTTATCAAAAGTTTAACACTTAAATGGAAAAAAAGCAAAGGATATTAAAAAATAAAAGCAAAATAGAAAAATATACATAAATAAGTGGCTGATAAACAAGAAAAAAATAAGAAAATGCACAAAAAATTATTGACAAATCGTTTTATCATATGCTAATATAAGACTCATAAGATAAAACGATTTATCATACAAATGGCCATTGTATCATTGATTGTTTCTTACTCACCATCAACATTATTAAAGAAGGACGGTTAAAAGATTATGAATCAGAAAAGAAGGATTATTATTGACTGCGACCCAGGACATGACGATGCGGTTGCCATTATTCTGGCAGCCAGGAACCCCAAGCTGGAGCTTTTGGGAATCACCACTGTAAATGGAAACCAGACCCTGGAAAAGGTCACCAGGAATGCGCTGAATGTATGCCAATACCTGGACATTGATGTTCCGGTTTGCAAGGGGCTGGCAGGACCCATTGTACGGGCTGCTGTTCCTGCGGAGGAAAGGATTCATGGGGATACTGGTCTGAATGGCCCTGTATTCGGGCCACTGACAAAGGAACTGGACCCTCGCCACGCAGTCGATTTTATTATTGAAACAGTGATGGATTCCAGTGAACCGGTCACACTTGTACCCACAGGCCCTCTGAGCAATATTGGTATGGCTATCCGTAAAGAGCCAAGAATTTTGAATAACATAGACGAGATTGTCCTGATGGGAGGGGCATATCAACATGGAAATGTGACGCCGGCAGCAGAGTTTAATATATATGCTGATGCTGAGGCCGCACATGTGGTGTTCAGCTGTGGGCGTCCCATCGTCATGATGGGACTTGATTTGACACGGCAGGCCCTTTGTTATCCTGAGATAGTTGACAGGATGGCCAAGATAGATACAAAGGCAGGCAAACTTTTTGTGGATTTGATGAGATTTTTCTGTATGACCCAGAAAAAGGTATTTGGATGGGAGGGAGGCCCGCTTCATGATCCCACTACCATTGCTTATCTGCTTGACCCAACCTGTATAGAGGTAAAGGCAATGCATACGGAGATTGATATAACGGGAGGACCGAGTCAGGGCAGGACGAATTGCGACTTTTTTAACCTGACGGACAAGGTGAAGAATACAAAGGTGGCTGTTAAACTGGATGCGGAGAAGTTCTGGGATATAGTGGAGGACAGCTTGAAACTGTATGATTAGTTAAATATAAGGAGGGGTTACATAATGAAAAAAAAGATATTGGCTTTTTTACTATGTTGTGCAATGGTAGTGGGAATAACTGCATGCAAAGGCTCTGAAAAACAGACACAGGCGGATACAGGAAACGAAGCTCCTGCGGCAGCCTCAGAGGAACAGGGGAAGGAAGCTGAGGCGGGCCGGGAGCCTGTAAAGGTTGCACTTATTTATTCTGGTTTCCTGGGAGATAAATCCTTTAATGACCTGGCCCATGACGGGGCCATGAAGGCAAAGGAGATGTATGGGATAGAAGTACAGGAACTGGAATCAGGGGAGGCAGCTGACTGGGAGGCTAATTTCGTGGCCATGGCTGATGCAGACTACGATTTGGTAATAGGTGTGTCAACGCAGTTTTTGGATATTATGAAGAAACACTGCCCTGATTATCCAGATACCAAGTTTGCGCTGATTGATGGTGTCAGTGATGCGGGCGATAACGTGGTTTCCACGCTGTTTGCACAGAACGAAGGCTCGTTCCTTGCAGGTGCGGCTGCTGCCATGTTTACTACCAAGACTGAAATTGAAGGCGTGAATGATAAAAAGATTATCGGGTGGGTAGGAGGAATGGATATTCCGGTTCTTCATGACTTCTTTACAGGATATGAGCAGGGCGCCAAATATATTGACCCGGAGATTGAGGTGCTTCAGTCCTTTGCAGGAACATTTACTGATGCCCTGAAAGGCAAGGAACTGGCAACCGCACAGATTAATCAGGGCGCGGATATCATCATGAATGTGGCCAATATCACGGGCATCGGGGCTATGGAAGCTGCATCGGAACTTAATGTATATGCAATTGGTGTGGATACTAACCAGGACAGCCTGTATCCTGGGCATATCCTCACTTCCATGCAGAAAAGGGTGGATATATGTACGTTCCAGATGATTGAATCCGTTGTCAATGGCACATATGAGGGCGGTTCCATAACCTATATGGATCTGGCCCACGATGGTGTTGGCCTGACTGATTTTTCTGTCATGAAAGAAGCGTTGGGGGTAAGTTCCCTCAGGACATTGAGGACAAGGTGGAAGAACTGAAAGGAAAGATTGCAAGTGGGGAAATCGTAGTCAATTCTTATGAAGGGTATGGAAACCCTGAAAAGTAAAGATGTATTTATGGCACGAACTGCCCGAGAACTGCCCGGAGAGGTCTCCGGGCAGTTTTTGCAGGAGAAGGAGGGTGTACATGGAAAACAGCAGTTATATTGTGGAAATGACGGATATAGATAAAAGCTTTCCAGCGGTCCATGCCGTGGATGGAGGGCAGTTCAACCTGAAAAAAGGAGAAATCCATTCTTTGATTGGGAAAATGGGGCGGGAAATCTACTATGATGAGATGCTTTATGGCCTGTACCAGCCAGACGGAGGAACCATCAGGATATACGGAAAGGAAATGAACATCTGACGCCGGGGATTTCTATTGAACAGGGAATTGGTATGGTCCATCAGGTTCATGCTGTGGATGACCTGACTGTCCTGGAAAATGTAATCCTGGGTTTTGAACCCAGGAAAGGTGTTACCATTGATTTTGAAACATCCAGGGCCAAATACAGAAATATGTGGACAGTTATCACATGGATATACAGCCAAATAAGAAAATAAACCAGATTTCCGTAGGGGAG